>NZ_JBBXMW010000051.1:0-1510 GCF_038442325.1 Methylorubrum subtropicum
TGTCCGTCGTCAGATGATTTGAGACGGTTTGGGCTGCTCAGGAACGGAGGCTCTGGTCCATCTGGGTTGAGAGGTTAGGCGGCCTGCGCGTGATGGCGCAAGCGGCGATCGATGAGGGTCTGACGCTTGATCCGGGCCCGTGCCTGCAGGATAGCCTCGCTGCGGCCAAAGTAGACGTCGGCAGGGGTGAGGTTGCCGAGGCTCTCGTGAGCGCGGGCATGGTTGTAGTGCTCGACGAAGACGGCGATACGCGCCTCCAACTCGCCTGGCAGGTAGGCGTGTTCGAGCAGGATGCGGTTCTTGAGCGTCTGGTGCCAGCGCTCGATCTTGCCCTGCGTCTGCGGATGGCGGGGCGCACCGCGGATGTGGGTCATGCCCCGGCTGCCGAGCCAGTCGGCCAGATCGCCAGCGACGTAGCTCGATCCATTGTCGGTGAGCAGCCGTGGTCGGTGCACCGCCTGCACGTGATCGAGTTCGGCTGCCGCCAACGCGAGATCAAGCGTGGCGGTGACGTCGCTGGCCTGCATCGTTGTGCACAGCTTCCACGCCACGATGTAGCGTGAGAAGTCATCGAGAATGGTCGAGAGGTAGTACCAGCCCCATCCGACGACCTTCAGGTAGGTGAAGTCCGTCTGCCAGAGCTGGTTGGGCGCAGTGGTCTTGTCGCGGAACTCGTCGGCTGCCTTGACGACGATGTAGGCTGGGCTGGTGATCAGGTCCTGGGCCTTGAGCAGGCGGTAGACGGTCGCCTCGGAGACGAAGTACCGCCGCTCGTCGGTGAAGCGCACCGCCAACTCACGCGGGCTGAGTTCCGGCTCCTCCAGCGCGAGGGTGACGATCTGCTCGCGAATCTCTGTCGGCAACCGGTTCCAGACCCGGCTGGGCCGCGAGGGGCGATCAGCCAGGGCCTCGGGGCCGCCGCGCTGATAGGCGTCGTACCACCGGTAGAACGTTGCCCTGGTGATGCCGAGCTTCTCCAGGGTGACGCGCACCGGCAGGTGGGATTGCTCGACCAGCCGGATGATCTCCAGCTTCTCGGAGGCCGGGTACCTCATGCCGCGTCGCCCCCAGCCCCGCTCATGCTTTTTTTGAGCAGACGGTTTTCCAGGAGGAGGTCGGCCACGACCTCCTTCAGAGCGCCTGCCTCGCGGCGCAGATCCTTGACCTCGTCGGCGGTCGCCGCACGGGCGGTGTCGCCGGCCAGCCGCTTCTTGCCGGCTTCCAGAAACTCCTTGGACCAGCCGTAGTACATCGAGCTGGCAATGCCCTCGCGCCGGCACAGCTCGGCGATGCTGTCCTCGCCGCGCAGGCCCTCCAGTACGATGCGGATCTTCTCTTCGGACGAGAACTGCCGACGCGTGGCCCGGCGGATGTCCTTGATTACGGCTTCTGCCGGCTTCCGTGCCGGCCCGGATGGCTGCTTCATCTTCGCTCCTGGGGGCTACGATGAACCAGCCATCCTCCGTTCGTGAAGGCCCTCAATCTGTCTCAAAAGTGCTGACGCCGGACA
>NZ_JBBXMW010000052.1:0-1038 GCF_038442325.1 Methylorubrum subtropicum
CGGCGCAGCAGGGCGAGGTTCTGGGCGGTGGTGACGTTGCGGGTGAGGATGTCGTCCTCGCGGAAGGCGACGTCGAGGAGCCAGTGCTGGTCGTTCTCAATGGACCAGTGGGCGCGCACTACCCGCAGAACTTCGGCGGGATCGAGTTCCTGCGAGAGGGCGACGTAGCGGGTCTGGAGCGGCTCGGCCTCGTCGGATGGGCCGCCGCCCTGCGTGCTGCGGCGCAGACCGTCGATGCGAGCGATGGCGCGCAGACCGGTGAAGTCGTAGCGCTCGGCCCAGTCCGGCACGGCTCGCACCCAGGCGCGGCGCTCCTCGTGGCGGCCATGGGCGGTCTGGCTGGTGCAGGCCGCCTCGTCGGGATCGGCCTTCCGCATCAACTCCTGGGCGGCGGCGTGCAGCGGACCGCGGTTGCCCTTGACGATCAGGGCGTAGTCGCCGCCCCGCTCCAGGATGGCAGCGGCCGTGGCGCGGTTGCCGTGCAGGGCGTCGGCGGTGACGACGGTGTCGCGCAGGTCGAGCAGGGCGATGATCTCGCGCGCGGCGGTGACCTCGCTGCGGTTGCGCGCGTCTCGCTGGGCCAGGACGAGGCGCTGCTCGGCGGCCCAGGCGGTGACGAGATGCAGCGGGGTCGAGCGGCCGGCGCTGCGCACGGCCCCGCGCAGGGACTTGCCGTCGAGGGCGACGACGCGCCGGTCCGGGCTGGCATCCTTGGACGCCGCCTTGTCGAGGGCCTCGGCGAAGGCAGCCATGAAGGTCCGGAAGGCGGCCTCGAAGGCGAGCGGGTCGAGCGCCTGGAACAGGCGGCTGAAGGTGTCGTGGCTGGGCGCGCCGTGGGCGAGGCGGACGAAGCGGCGCAGCAACGGCAGCTTGGCGCGGGTGAAGGTGGCGATGTCGACGCAAGTCTGGGCGCCGCACAGCGTGGCCGCCAGGGCGACCAGCAGAACCTCGTCCAGGGGATGGCGCGCGTTGGCGGCGCGCGGGTCCGGCACCGCCGAAAACAAACCCTGCACTTCCAGCATCGATCACCTCCTGTCT
>NZ_JBBXMW010000053.1:0-889 GCF_038442325.1 Methylorubrum subtropicum
GTCGCGATCGACGGCAGCAAGTTCAAGGCGGTCAACAACCGCGACAAGAACTTCACCGCCGCCAAGGTCGAAGCCCGGCTGGCGCAGGTCGAGGCGAGCATCGGTCGTTACCTCGCGGCGCTGGATCGAGCCGACCGTGAGCCGAGCGACATCGCCCAGGCGCGCACCATGCGGATCAACGAGAAGATCGCGGGCCTGCGCGAGCAGATGCAGGCTCTCCAGGCGATGGGTCGGCAGGTCGAGGCCGCCCCCGACGGCCAGGTCTCGCTGACCGATCCCGACGCGCGCTCCATGGCGACCAGCGGCAAGGGCACCGGCTTGGTCGGCTACAACGTCCAGGCCGCGGTCGATGCCGAGCATCACCTGATCGTGGCACACGCGGTGACCAACGTCGGCAGCGACCGGGCGCAGCTCGGGCCGATGGGGCTCTTGGCGCAGGCGGCGACGGGATGCACCACGCTGACGGTGCTGGCCGACCGGGGCTACCTGAGCGGGGAGCAGGTGCTGGCCTGTGAGGGCACCGGCGTGCTGCCCTGTGTGCCCAAGACCCTGACCTCGGGCCACGCCAAGCGTGGCCTCTTCACGGGACAGGACTTCGTCTCCGACGCCGAACAGGACCACTACACCTGTCCCGCCGGCCAGCACCTGACCAAGGGGGCCGCCCGGTCCGATCGTCGGACCGAGGACGACGCGATGGATCACTACCGCAACCTGACGGCTTGCCTCGGCTGCGCACTCAAGCCCCGCTGCACGCCGACGGAGACGCGCCGGGTCAAGCGCTGGGTGCACGAGGGCGTGCTCGACGCGATGCAGGCGCGGCTCGACCGGATGCCGGATGCGATGAAGATCCGTCGCCAGACCGTGGAGCACCCGTTCGGCACGCTGAAGG
>NZ_JBBXMW010000054.1:0-736 GCF_038442325.1 Methylorubrum subtropicum
CAGACCCGCCAACCCGATCCGACGCCAAGCCGGCGCGGGCGGTGATGGCGGCCATTGCTTGGCACTTGCGTACAGGTGGCGGATGGCGGGCGCTGCCCGAAGGTTTCCTGCCCTGGCGCACCGTCTACGGCTGGTTCCGGCGCTGGGTGGACAAGGGTCTGTTCGAGACGCTGATGCGCGCGCTGGCACGCCGTCAGCGCCGTCGCTGCGGGCGGCGTGCCACGCCGACCCTGGCGATCATCGACACGCAGAGCGTCAAGTGCCTCAGCGTGCGAGGGCCGCGCGGCTATGACGGCGCCAAGAAAGTCGTGGGCCGTAAACGTGTGTTGATGGTCGATGCGGAAGGGCACATCCTGGCGCTGGCCGTGGTGCCGGCCGACGTGCAGGACTGCGACACGCTGCCGACGCTGGATGCGAGCAAGCCACTCTGGCCGAGCCTGCGCCTAGCCGTTCTCGACGGCGTCTTCCGGGCCAAGCGCTGCGAGGAGTGGTGCAATGTCCACGGCATGCGCTGCGAGGTCGTCAAGAAGGACCCCGATCAGAAGGGGTTTGTCGCGCTCAAGCGCCGCTGGGTCGTGGAGCGAACCTTCGGCTGGTTCAGCCACTGGGGCGGTCTGCTGCGCGAGCGGGCCGGCCGCCTCGATGTCGCGACCGGCCGTCTTGCCTGCGTCGCCTGCCTCATGGCCGCCAACGCCCTCAACAATCCCGCATAAGATCGCGATCTCAAACAGGCTCT
>NZ_JBBXMW010000055.1:0-719 GCF_038442325.1 Methylorubrum subtropicum
GAACCGCTCGACCAGATTGCGGTACTTGTACAGGAAGGCACTGAAGGCAGGGACGTTCTTGCGGTTGGGCATCGGCTTGACGTTGGCCCAGGCCCCTTGCTCGGCCAGACGGTCGCGCCGCGCGTCGCTGTCGTAGGCGCGATCACCCAGAAGGGTCTGCCCCGGCCCCAGATCGCCGAGCATGTCGTCGGCCGCTCGACCGTCGTGCGCTTGGCCTTCCGTGATCTTGAGCGCGATGGGTCGGCCCTCGGCATCCACCAGCGCGTGGATCTTGCTCGTCAGGCCGCCCCGTGAGCGACCCATGCCACGGGATCGATCGTCTTTTTTTTGGCGCAGCCGGCGTGCTGGTGGACCCGCACGCTGGTGGCATCGATCATCTGCAGGTCGCCCTCGTAAGCCTCTGACACGGCTTTCAAAAGGCGATCCCAGACCCCACGCTTACGCCAGCGCCGGAAGCGATTGCTGCACGTCGTGTGCGGGCCATAACGGGCCGGAATGTCGGCCCAGGGCGCCCCGGTGCGCAAACGCCAGAAGATCCCATTCAGCACCCGGCGGTCGTCCGCCCGTTCTTTGCCGCGCACGTCCGTCGGCAGAACCGGCTCGATCGCTGCCCACTCCGCGTCCGTCAGGTCAAACCGTGCCATTCACGATCCTCCATGGTTGGAGGACCAACAATCCCGGCGGGCAACCGTGCCAACCGTTATGAGTTCGCCGCCTAG
>NZ_JBBXMW010000056.1:0-692 GCF_038442325.1 Methylorubrum subtropicum
GTGAGCCCGTCAGCCCGGCGCGAGGCCGAGCAGGGTGCCGAGCGGCACGACGAGGGTGAAGCCGCCGTAGAAGCCGTCCTTGGCGCGGCGGGCCGTGTAGGGGTTCCAGAACGAGTTCGGGTTGACGACGTACTGGACCACGGGCTCGAGGATCACGCCCTTGCCGATGTCGAGATGCGCGTTGGCCTCGAAGATCAGCTTGTCGCGAGAGTAAGGCGCGCCGGAGCCGCCGGAGATGAAGTTCGCGTCCGCCAGGAACTGGGTGTAGTTCTCGTTGAGGCGCTGCCAGTTGACCTTGAGGCCGTAGGTGTCGTTCGGCCGGCTCTGGTCGGGGGCTTCCAAGAGCACGCCGAAGAACGAGTTGAAGCGGATCGGGATGGTCGGATCGAAGGCGTAGCCGGTGCCGGTGTAGAACGAGACCGCGGTCGGGTGCAGGTTGAGGTCGCCCTTGGTGATCAGGCCGCCGTCCGCCCGCCACACCGTCTGCGCACCGGTGAGCACGATGCCGGACGTGCCGGACTTCTGCAGCACCGGGTCACCCGGGTTGAGGCCCTTCGAGGTGCCGAACACGGTCTTGAAGTTGTCGTCGTGGTCGGCGGTGTTGACGAAGCCGGTGAGCGAGACGCGGCCGGGATAGGCGGTGGTGGCGTAGGTGGTCTTGGTGCCGATCTCGGTCATCACCAGCGCACCCG
>NZ_JBBXMW010000057.1:0-663 GCF_038442325.1 Methylorubrum subtropicum
CCGGCCGAGAGCGCGGTGAAGACGCCCTTCGACAGCTGGATCGTGTCGTGCACCGCCGCCGTCGAGGCGACGAAGTCGGTGATGCGATCGACGTTGGCCGCACTCAGTGCCGTCCTGAACACGAAGGTGTCGGCGCCGGCCCCACCCGTGAGCGTGTCGTTGCCCAGGTCGCCGTCGAGCACGTTCCTGCCGGCATTGGCGGTGATCGCGTTCGCGAACGCGTTGCCCGTGAGGTTGATGGCCCCCGTGCCGGTCGCGACGGTCGTGGCCAGGCTCTCGATCTCCTGGCCCGCCGTGAGGGTGTAGGAGATGCCGGTCACGACGCGGTCGGCTCCCCCGCCTTTCGCCTCGACGACGCGGTCGCCCGCATTGTCGACGACGTAGATGTCGTTGCCGCCCAAGCCCTGAAGCACGTCCGCCCCGGCCCCGCCGTTCAGCAGGTTGGCGCCGGCATTGCCGGTGATGGTGTTGGCGAACGCGTTGCCGGTGAGGTTGATCCCGGCCGTGCTCGTGGCGACGGTGGTGGCCAGCGTCTCGATTTCCTGGCCGGCCGCGAGCGCGTAGGAGATGCCCGCGACGACGCGGTCGGCGCCGCCGCCCTTCGCCTCGACGACGCGGTCACCCGCATTGTCGACGACGTAGGTGTCCGAGCCCGCCCCGCCG
>NZ_JBBXMW010000058.1:0-540 GCF_038442325.1 Methylorubrum subtropicum
CACGCTGATCGTTGGTCCTCCAGCCATGGAGGATCGTGAATGGCACGGTTTGATCTGACGGACGCGGAGTGGGCAGCGATCGAGCCGGTTCTGCCGACGGACGTGCGTGGCAAAGAACGGGCGGACGACCGGCGGGTGCTGAACGGGATCTTCTGGCGTCTGCGCACCGGGGCGCCTTGGGCTGACATTCCGGCACGCTATGGCCCGCACACGACATGCAGCAACCGCTTCCGGCGCTGGCGCAAGCGTGGGATCTGGGATCGCCTTTTGAAAGCTGTGTCAGAGGCTTACGAGGGCGACCTGCAGATGATCGACGCCACCAGCGTGCGGGTCCATCAGCACGCCGGCTGCGCCAAAAAAAAGACGACCGATCCCGTGGCATGGGTCGCTCACGGGGCGGCCTGACGAGCAAGATCCACGCGCTGGTGGATGCCGAGGGCCGGCCCATCGCGCTCAAGATCACGGAAGGCCAAGCGCACGACGGTCGAGCGGCCGACGACATGCTCGGCGATCTGGGACCGGGGCAGACCCTTCTGGGGG
>NZ_JBBXMW010000059.1:0-522 GCF_038442325.1 Methylorubrum subtropicum
AGGACCGTCAGCAGATCACGCTCCTTCCCGACTGCCTGGACGACTACATCACCGCCGACAACCCGGTTCGCCTTGTCGAAGTGTTCGTCGATGAGCTCGATCTGGGCGCGCTCGGCTTTGCGGGCGCGATGCCGGAGGCGACGGGGCGGCCCGCCTACCATCCGGCAACGCTGCTCAAGATCTACCTCTATGGCTACCTCAACCGCGTGCCGTCGAGCCGGCGCCTCGAACGCGAGAGCCAGCGCAACATCGAGTTGATCTGGCTCACCGGTCGGCTGATGCCCGACTTCAAGACACTGGCCGACTTCCGTAAGGACAACGGCCCGGCCATCCAGGCTGCCTGTGCGCAGTTCGTGGTGCTGTGCCGCCGGCTGAACTTGTTCAGCAAGGCCGTCGTCGCGATCGACGGCAGCAAGTTCAAGGCGGTCAACAACCGCGACAAGAACTTCACCGCCGCCAAGGTCGAAGCCCGGCTGGCGCAGGTCGAGGCGAGCATCGGTCGTTACCTCGCGGCGCTGGATC